>NZ_JBIWPP010000009.1:0-42076 GCF_044768335.1 Streptomyces sp. NPDC101151
ATGGTGGCGCCGGTGTGCGGGGCGATGCCCGGGGGGGAAGGGCTGGTCGGGACGCGGCGGGGGACTCCGGTGGCGGGGGCGGACCTGCCGCGGCAGGTCCGGGAGGATCTGACCCGCAGGCTCCGCCGCAACCGGCGGGCCTTCCGCAAGGACGACGTCCAGGTCGTCGAGCCTCCACTGCTCAAGCGCGCCGTGGGCGCCTCCGCACTGGGCAACTGCATGGAGTGGTTCGACTTCGGCGTCTACAGCTACCTCGCCGCCACCATCGGCAAGGTGTTCTTCCCCGGCGCCTCCCCGGCCGCCCAGGTGATCTCCTCCTTCGCGACCTTCGCCGCCGCTTTCGTCGTACGACCGCTCGGCGGCCTGGTCTTCGGGCCGCTCGGTGACCGGATCGGGCGGCAGAAAGTGCTTGCCACCACCATGATCATGATGGCGATCGGCACCTTCGCCATCGGTGTCATTCCCGGCTACGCCACGATCGGCATCGCCGCGCCCGCGCTGCTCCTGCTGGCCCGTATGGTCCAGGGCTTCTCGACCGGCGGGGAGTACGGCGGGGCCACCACGTTCGTCGCCGAGTACTCGCCCGACCGCAGGCGGGGCTTCCTCTCCAGCTGGCTGGACTTCGGCACCTTCGTCGGCTACGCCCTCGGCTCGGCCCTGGTCACCGTGCTCAACCTGCTGCTGACCGATCCCCAGATGCTCTCCTGGGGCTGGCGGATCCCGTTCCTGATCGCCGGCCCGCTCGGGGTGATCGGTCTGTACATGCGGTTCAAGCTGGAGGAGTCCCCGGCTTTCCGGCAGCAACTGGACGAACACGAGAAGAGCCTGGCGCAGCAGTCGGCGGGCAGCGAGATCAAGGACATCATCACAAACCACTGGCGGGGGCTGCTGGTCTGTATGGGCCTGGTGCTGCTCTACAACGTCACCAACTACATGGTCACCGGCTATCTGCCGACCTATCAGACCGAGACGCTCCACCGCTCCAGCGGCTCCGCCGACGTCCTGGTGCTGATCGGCATGGTGTGGATCGTCCTGCTGATCACCTTCCTGGGCCGGCTCAGCGACCGGGTCGGCCGGCGGCCGGTCTACGCGGTCGCCGGGGCCGCCATGATCGTGCTGTCCGTCCCCGCCTTCCTGCTGATCAAGGCGGAGGGGACCTGGCTGTCGATTCTCGGGGTGCTGCTGCTGTCCACCCTGCTGGCCTGCTTCGCCGCACCGAGCGCGGCCACATTGCCCGCGCTGTTCCCGACGGCCGTCCGCTACGCGGCCATGGGGATCGGCTTCAACTTCGCCGTCGCCGCGTTCGGCGGCACCACGCCGCTGGTCACCGCCGCGCTGGTCGACGCCACCGGTGACGACCTGATGCCGGCCTACTACCTGATGCTGGCCGGGGTCGTCGGGCTCCTGACGGTGAAGTTCCTGCCGGAGAGCGCCCAGGTGCCGCTGAACGGCTCGCGGCCGATGGTCGGTTCGCAGGAGGAACTGCGTGAGCTGATCACCACGTCGAAGGAGCTGTACGCCCGGGAGCGGACGAAGACGCCCCACGGGTGACTCCCTCCCCGGGGGCGGACGCCGCACTGTTCGATCCTACGAACTTCTCGCGGGACGGGTTACCGCCCTCTCCCGTGTTTGATAGGAAACTTTCCTACCAGTGCGGTACGGACCAACTCCCCACCCCCCACCCCTCCTTGGAGTCCCTGTGGTGCACACAGACCGCGAGTCAGCAGCCTCCGCCCACCTCTCCCGCCGGACCGTCGTCGCCGTGCTCGGCGCCGTCGCCTCCGGAGCCCTGCTCGGCGCCCAGCGTGTCGCGGCGGCACCGGCAGCCGCGACCGGCCTCGACGACCCGGCGAAGAAGGAGATCGCCATGCAGCTGGTCTCGAGCGCGGAGAACTCCTCGCTCGACTGGAAGGCCCAGTACAAGTACATCGAGGACATCGGCGACGGGCGGGGCTACACCGCCGGCATCATCGGCTTCTGCTCCGGCACCGGCGACATGCTCGACCTCGTGCAGCTCTACACCGACCGCAAGCCCGGCAACGTCCTGGCCAAGTACCTGCCGGCCCTGCGCCGGGTCAACGGCAGCGACTCGCACAGCGGCCTGGACCCCAACTACCCCAAGGACTGGCGCAAGGCCGCCCAGGACACCGCGTTCCAGCAGGCGCAGAACGACGAACGCGACCGCGTCTACTTCAACCCCGCGGTCGCCCAGGGCAGGACGGACGGGCTGCGCACGCTCGGCCAGTTCATCTACTACGACGCCATCGTCATGCACGGCGACGGCGACGACCCCACCAGCTTCTCCAACATCCGCAAGCGGGCCCTGCGCAGCGCCAAGCCGCCGGCGCAGGGCGGCAACGAGACGACGTACCTCAACGCCTTCCTCGACGCCCGGGTGTGGGCCATGAAGCAGGAGGAGGCCCACAGCGACACCAGCAGGGTCGACACCGAACAGCGGGTCTTCCTGCGCAAGGGCAATCTCGACCTGAACACACCGCTGGACTGGAAGGTGTACGGGGACAGCTACCACATCGGCTGACGGACCGGCCCTACGAGATCCGCGGCAGGTCCACGGCGCCCGGGACGGGGAGCGCCGCCGTGAGCGCTGTGGCCTGCCGTGCCGTGACCCGCTGGATCACGGCGATCGCCAGTGCGGCCGCGGCCAGGTTGAGAACCTCGGCCACGAGAAGGAGGCCGAGCGAAGTCCCCCGGCCCAGCTGGGTGCCCATGGTGACGACCAACGCGCGCCCGACCCAGGCCGCCCACCAGGCGTTCACCAGGACCCTGTCACGTCCCTCGGTCGTACCGGGGCCGCTCGCCCGGTGCATGTCGAGGACCAGCCCGCGCGGCACCCAGAGGTTCACCACCGGGACCAGCCAGGAGAACACGGCCCAGGGGGCGGAGCCCGGCAGGGGCTCGGGGGAGAGGAGTCGGGCGTTGCGCCGGCACCGGGTGAACCAGACCAGGAACAGCACGACCGCGGCCGTCATCACATACACGCTCACCATCGACGCACGCCCCGACACGCTCAAGGACGTGTCCTCGGGATGAAGGCGGTGCGCCCGCACGGTCGCCGCCCGGCAGACCTCCGCCACGGCTGCCGCTGCCACGGCGGCCTGGGCGCAACGGGCGAACGGCCACGGGGCCTTGGCGATGGGTCTGGACACGAAGGGCTCCTGCCTGTCGGCGGCGGCACGCGACAGCGTGGCGCGGAAACGATGGTGGGAGAGGCGGATCATAGGGCAGACGGCCCCGGTCCGTCCTCCGCGCCGGTGGCGCACTCGCACGCCGATCCCCTGACGAGGAAAGATGGGCTCCAGCGATCGAACACACCGATGCGGAGGAGCGGACCCATGCCGCACGAGCGAGCCGGTCGGCCGGCCGGTCCCGAGGACCTTGTCGACGTGGCCCGGCTGGTCACGGCGTACTACGCGCTGCACCCCGACCCGGGCGACCCGGGCCAGCGGGTGGCGTTCGGCACGTCGGGGCACCGGGGTTCGTCCCTGGCGACCGCCTTCAACGAAGACCACATCGCCGCCACCAGCCAGGCCATCTGCGAGTACCGAGCGGACCAGGGAGTGGACGGTCCCCTGTTCCTGGGCGCCGACACGCACGCCCTGTCCGAGCCCGCGAAGGCCACCGCCCTGGAGGTGTTCGCAGCCAATGACGTGACCGTGCTCGTCGACAGCGCGGACGGCTACACCCCGACCCCCGCCGTCTCGCACGCCGTCCTCACCCACAACCGGGGCCGCACCTCGGGCCTCGCCGACGGTGTGGTCGTCACCCCGTCGCACAACCCGCCCGCCGACGGCGGCTTCAAGTACAACCCGCCCAGCGGCGGCCCGGCGGCATCCGAGGCCACCTCCTGGATCCAGGACCGGGCCAACCAGATCATCGCGGGCGGTCTCAAGGACGTTCAGCGGCTCCCGTACACCCGGGCGCTCGCCGCGGACACGACCCAGCGCTACGACTTCCTGGGCGCCTACGTCGGCGACCTGCCGAGCGTCCTGGACCTCGACGCGGTCCGCGCGGCCGGGGTGCGCATCGGCGCCGACCCGCTCGGCGGGGCTTCCGTCGCCTACTGGGGCCGCATCGCCGAGGAGCACGGCATCGACCTGACCGTGGTCAACCCGCACACCGACCCCACCTGGCGATTCATGACTCTGGACTGGGACGGCCAGATCCGCATGGACTGCTCCTCGCCCTACGCGATGGCCTCCCTCATCGAGCAGCGCGACCGCTTCCGCATCGCCACGGGCAACGACGCCGACGCCGACCGGCACGGCATCGTCACCCCGGACGCGGGCCTGATGAACCCCAACCACTACCTCGCGGTCGCCATCTCCTACCTCTACCGGCACCGCGAGCAGTGGCCCGCCGACGCCGGCATCGGCAAGACGCTCGTCTCCTCCACGATGATCGACCGCGTCGCCGCCGACCTGAACCGTCGACTGGTCGAGGTGCCGGTCGGGTTCAAGTGGTTCGTGGACGGACTGGCCCGCGGCACCCTCGGGTTCGGCGGCGAGGAGTCGGCCGGCGCGTCCTTCCTGCGCCGGGACGGTTCCGTGTGGACCACCGACAAGGACGGCATCCTCCTGGCGCTGCTCGCCTCCGAGATCACGGCGGTCACGGACAGGACCCCGTCGCAGCACTATGCCGACCTGACCGGCCGCTTCGGCGAACCCGCCTACGCCCGCATCGACGCCCCCGCCACCCGCGAGCAGAAAGCCCTGCTGGCGAAGCTGTCCCCGGCGCAAGTCACCGCCGACACCCTCGCGGGAGAGGCGGTCACCGGCGTCCTGACCGAGGCGCCGGGCAACGGTGCCGCCATCGGCGGGATCAAGGTCACCACCGACAACGCCTGGTTCGCGGCCCGACCTTCGGGAACCGAGGACGTCTACAAGGTCTACGCCGAGTCGTTCCTCGGCCCCGACCACCTCGCCCGGGTGCAGGAGGAGGCCAAGGGCGTGGTCCTGGCGGCGCTCGGCGGCTGAGCTCCCGATCCGCACGGCGGCGGCCTCCGGACCCGTGCGCGGAGGCCGGCGCCCCGGCCGCACAGCTGCGGGCACCAGGCGCGGCCGCTCAGCCGTGCCCGCTCACTTGCGTCCGCTCAGTCGCGTCCGCTCACTTGCCTCCGCGCCCCCACTCCAGCCTGTCCAGCACGGCCTGCGCCATGGCGGCCTCGCCCTTGGCGTTCGGGTGTGCGGGGGCCGCGGGCGAGGCCGGCTGCAGCGGCTCGATCCAGCGGTCCGCGGGCGCCTTGCACATGTCGTGGCCGACCGTGGAGCCGTAGGTGTCGACGTACTCGGCCCGGTTCCAGGCGGCCACCAGGCGCAGCATCAGGTTGAGGCGCTTCTCGGTGTCCCGCAGATAGGGGAAGTCCCGCTGTGCGAACGGCACGGTGGGGAAGCAGCCGCTGCCGTCGTCCGGCAGGAGGTCCGGGTAGCCGACGAGGAGCACCCGCGCGTGCGGCGCGCGGGCATGCACGGCCCGCAGCACCCGGTCGATCTTCGGCGCGGTCTCCAGGACGGTGAGCGCCAACTTGTCGTAGCCCGAGGCCTTGTAGGAACGCTCGCAGGGGTTGCCCGTCGGATCCTGGGCGGCCAGGCGGGCGCAGGTGCCGATGATCGAGCCGAAGCCGACGTCGTTGCCGCCGATCTGTACCGTCACGAGGTCGGTGTCCCGGCCCAGCGCGTCGAGTTGGGGGCCGTTGCTGCCCTGCGGCTTCCACATCTCGTTCGTCGTGGCCCCGGAGCAGCTGACGTCCTTGAACGCGGCAGCCCGGCGCTGTGCCGCCACGAGCGACGGGTAGTTGTGGTCGGAGCGGGCACAGTTGGTGTCCACCTGGCGCGGGACGAGCGGGCCCGAGGTGTAGGAGTCCCCGAGGGAGACGTAGGTGAGATCGCGGCCGTGTCCGGCGGGGTGCGCGGCGGCCGGTGTCGTGGAGGCCGCGACGAGGGCGCAGCCCCCGAGCACCGCACCCGCCACCGCCGCCCGCCGCCGGCCTCTCGCCCCGTCTGCCACCCGCGTGTCGTTCGCCATGGAATCCTCCCCCTGAGGCCGGGACTTCGCACGGAGCCC
This sequence comes from Streptomyces sp. NPDC101151, assembly GCF_044768335.1. Taxonomy (NCBI): domain Bacteria; kingdom Bacillati; phylum Actinomycetota; class Actinomycetes; order Kitasatosporales; family Streptomycetaceae; genus Streptomyces; species Streptomyces sp. NPDC101151. The sequence goes on from NZ_JBIWPP010000009.1 coordinate 6,082, forward strand.
TCACCGAGCGGCCGTCCGCGCGTTCAACTGGGCCTGTATACCGTCCGGTAGGTGTCGCCGACCAGAAGCGGGAAGGAACATTCGTCCCCGTGCGGGCGGGGCATCCGGGTGCGCGATCCGGCAGCGGAGCACCCGCGCGCACCGGGCGACGAGCGGAGAGGGCAGGATTCGAACCTGCGTGGGCCCCGGGGGGCCCGACCTTGAGGCGTGCTCGCTGGTCCCCGATCAACCACTCCGGGCACCTCTCCCTGTGTCCGGCTTCCGGATTCCCGTGCCGTTCACGGGAACAACAGTGGCAGGACCCGCTGACATCGCCCTGACGCGTCCACCGTGTCCCTCGGCGTCCTCGAGGACGCCGAGGCCGGTCCGGGAATCCTCGGGCTTCCCCGGGGAGTCGTGTCCGGGCGTGAGTCGGAGGAGCAACGCCCGGCCGGAACTCGTCGTTTGGCCGAGAAGCTCCCCAGAACACAAGCGGTGTCCCGCATTCCGCACTGTCGTCCAGGGCTCGTACTCGCCAATACCGCCCGGCCGCATCACTGTTCCGCCGCGGCCCGCGGGCCACTCCAGTCACCTGCCCGGACCGTGCACGTATACGGCCCGGGACGCTTCGTCACAGGTTCATCGCATCGCTTTCACGGAACACACACTTTCAGCCGATCGGCGTGCGATGCGCCTCCGGCGGGGCAGACGCCGCACGTGCCCCGTGCCTAGCCTCCCGGGCCATGCGATCACCTCTGATGAGACGCCTCGGTCTCACCGCCGTCCTCGCGTTCCTCCTCGCCGTCTTCGGCCTCGCGCCGAGCGCCAGTGCCGCCGACCCCGCGCCGGCCGCGCTGACCTTCAGCGCCGACAGTGCCACCACCACGCCCGGCGGCACGGTGAACCTGTCGATGACCATCACCAACAACAAGACCTACGACATCTGGTTCGTGTACCAGACCATCGACCCGACCTGGCTGACCACCCAGCGCCCCGACCTGAAGTACAGCTTCACCGGCTGCAGTCTGGCCACGGCCAGTGGCAGCACCGCCTGCTCCGGCACGGGCCCGGCCAACCTCGGCGGCAACTACGGCGCCACCATCCCGCCCGGCCAGAGCCGCACCGTCACCCTGACCCTGCAGGTCGCCGCCGACTCCGGCTGCAACGGCAACATCGGCTTCTACTCGTACTACTACGCCGAGTTCAGCGACAGCAGCAACGCCAGCGGAGGACCCGTCTACACGCCCGAGACGCGCGTGCTCTGCGCCTGACGGACCAACTGGATCGACAATGCGGGTGACTTGAAACGGACACTCCGGACAGGTACTCGCCCGGTCTGGACCACTGGCACTTCGCCCGGCGGGCCACCACGGCCCGCCGGTGCGTCGTCCAGGGCCCGGACCAGCACACGTTGGACGCCGGGTCGCCTCGGTCCCCCGCACGGTGACGACGGGAAAGCGCTCCAGCGGGTTCCCCGACGAGCCGCTGGACACCTGCACTTTTCCGTCAGGTTTCGTAACTTGACCACAAAAGCTACACACAGCCATCACCATGTGACGCGACGGATGCGTCGACGACCGGCTTCTGAGGGGGATGCCGGCGTCACGCGAGGGGGTGCGTCCGCTCCATGGGAGCCGTGCTCACCCCTGCCCGGGGAGGGGACTTCACCGCATGAAGCGGACCATACGCACCACCGCAGTGACGGTGGGCGCGCTCATCGCCGCGCTCGGACTGCCGTCCGGCGCGGCCCAGGCCGACAGCACGGCGCCTCGCATCGACCTGAGAATCCTGGTGGTCAGCGACGGTGGACCGGCCACCGACGCCATCGCCGCCGAACTCGATGCCGCCGGAACGCCGTACACCGAGGTCGACCTCACCCGGTCCGGGCGGCCCACCATCGACGCAGCCTTCCTCGCCGACACCGTCGACGGACGACCCCGCGCCAAGTACCAGGCCGTCGTCCTGCCCAACGACAACCCGTTCGCCTCCGGCTCCGCCGAGATGGCCGCGCTCACCTCCTACGAGCGGACCTACGCCGTCCCCCAGGTCGACGCCTACACCTACGCCCGCCCCGAAGCAGGCCTGCAGTACCCCGTCGCCGGCGGCTACTCGGGCAGCATCGACGGCGTCCAGGCCCAGGTGACCGCTGCCGGAAAGGCCGGCCCCTTCGGCTACCTCGACGGCGCGGTGCCCTTCGAGGACAACTCGCCTTCCGTCGGCGAGAGTTACGCCTATCTGTCGTCGCCCGCAGCCGGCGCCGACTTCACTCCCTTCGTCCAGGCACCCATCCCGGGCACATCGAAGCAGGGCTCGCTGGTCGGTGAGTACCGGCACGACGGGCGGCGCGAGCTGGTCGTCACCTTCGTCTACAACCAGTACCAGCAGCAGTTCCGGCTGCTGGCGCGCGGCATCGTGGAGTGGATGACCGGCGGCGTGCACCTCGGCGCCGCCCGCAACTACTTCGCCGTGCACGTGGACGACGTGTTCGCCGCCGACGACCGCTGGGACACCCAGCTCAACTGCACGCCCGGCGACGTCGACTGCACCAACGGGGCCGGCACGCCCAGCCCGATCCGCATGAACCCGTCCGACGTCGACTACGCGACCTCCTGGCAGAGCAGCCACCACTTCACCCTCGACCTGGTCTACAACGGCGCCGGCAGCGTCGACCAGCGCGAGGACAACAACGGTGTCGACCAGCTCGCCGACAAGCTCATCGCCGACCGGAACCAGTTCCGCTGGGTCAATCACACCTACACACACGCCTTCCTCGGCTGCGAGCAGAACACGACCGTGGTCCCCTGGACGTGCGAGACCAACGCCGACGGCAGCACCAAATGGGTCGGCCGGAGCACCATCGACTACGAGATCGCCACCAACCGGGCCTGGGGACAGGTCAACGGACTGCCGCTGCAGACCGACGAGTTGGTCACCGGGGAGCACTCGGGCCTCAAGCTTCTGCCGCAGCAGCCCGACGACAACCCCAATCTGGCCCCGGCCCTCGCCGACAACGGGATCGACTGGCTCGCCTCCGACAACTCCCGTGACCACGAGCAGCGCAAGGTCGGCCCCGCCACGACCGTCTCGCGCTACCCGATGAACGTCTTCTACAACGCGGGCCGGGCCGCCGAGCAGGTCGACGAGTACAACTGGATCTACACCGGTCGTGCCCAGGGCGGCAGCGGGATCTGCGAGGACAACCCCGCCACCACCACCTGTCTCGCCGCGCCGCTGAACACCACCACCGGCTACGGCGACTACATCGTGCCGCTGGAGACCCGCATCGCCCTCGGCCACGTCCTGTCCAACGACCCGAAGCCGCACTTCATCCACCAGTCCAACCTCGCCGAGGACCGCATCGCCTATCCCGTCCTGAACGGCGTACTCGACGGCTACGATGCGCTCTTCGCGGACAACACCCCGCTGGTGAACCTGCGAATGAGGGACATCGGCACCGAACTGCAGCGCCGTGCCGCCTGGAAGGCCGCCGTGAACGCCGGTCAGGTCACCGGCTATCGCGTCGGCGACGCCGTGACCGTACAGGCGCCGGACGGTGTCGCCGTCACCGCGACCCTGCCCACCGGCACCACCCTCGGCGGCGACGCCTTCGGCAGCGCGTACGCGGGCGAGGCGTCCGGCTGGACGGCCTCCTCCGGCAGCGCGCTCGCCTTCACCCTGCCGTCGTCCACCACGGCTCCCGCCGCGGCAGCGGCCGGCAAGGCCCCGGCCACCGGCCCCGCCCCGCACGCCAAGGTCCCGGCGGGCGTGACCGAGCAGGTCCCGTACTCCCCGGACAACTGAACGGCGCACCGCCGAGGTCCCGGCCGCCAGTGGGCGGCCGGGACCGGCACGACCACCCCACACCTCGGCCGTGGAGCACATCGATGCACGTTCACCACGGCGCGCGCAGCCCCCGAGCGACGCGCGTCACCCTGCTCACCGAAGGCACCTACCCGCACAGCCATGGCGGCGTCAGCGTCTGGTGCGATCAACTCGTCCAGGGCATGCCCGACCTCGACTTCGACGTCATAGCCGTCACCGGCACCGGACGTGAACCCGTCGTCTGGGACCTGCCGGCGCACGTCAGCAGCGTGCGGTCCGTCCCGATGTGGGGCGCCCCGCCCGAGGGCCGTCCGCCCCGGGGCCGCGCCCGCAACCAACTCGCGGCCGCCTACGAACGGTTCCTCACCGCGCTGCTCGACCCGCGCGCGGAGGACGGCTTCGCACCCGCCCTGTACACGATGGCGCGGGCCGCGGCGGACGGCACCCTGAGCCCGTTCCTGCGCGGCGACCGGGCGATCGCCATCCTCGCCGCGGTGTGGAACCGTCCCGGACTCGCCGTCCACGAGGCCCGCCCCACCCTGCACGACGCGGTCACCGCGACCGCCCTGCTCGAACACGCCCTGCGCCCCCTGGCCGCCCCACCGCCCCGGGACGGTGTCGCCCACGCGGTCAGCGGCGGCGTCGCCGTGCTGCCGGGCCTGGCCGGTCTGGAGCGCTACGACGTCCCGCTGCTGCTCACCGAACACGGCGTCTACCTGCGCGAACGCTACCTCGGCTACCGCACCGCGCCCTACCGCTGGCCGGTGAAGGCCGTCGTGCTCGGCTTCTTCCGGCTGCTCGCCGAGGAGAGCTACCGGCGGGCCGCCCTGATCACCCCGGGCAACCGCTACAACCGGCTGTGGGAGGAACAGGGCGGCGCCGCACCGGAGTCGATCCGCACCGTCTACAACGGCGTGGACCCCGCCGCCTTCCCGCCGGCCGGACCCGAGCCCGACGCACCCACCCTGAGCTGGGCGGGCCGTGTCGACCCCATCAAGGACCTGGAGACCCTCATACGTGCCTTCGCCCTGGTCAGAGAGCGAATACCCGAAGCCGGACTGCGCCTGTTCGGCGGCACGCCCCGGGGCGGAGAGGCCTATCGGGAGCGGTGCGAGGCGCTCGCGGCCGAACTCGGACACGCGGACGCCGTCACCTTCGAGGGCCGGGTCGACGACATCAAGGACGCCTACGCGGCCGGCAGCGTGGTGATGCTCTCCAGCATCAGCGAGGGCTTCCCGTTCACCCTCATCGAGGCCATGTCCTGCGGCCGGGCGACCGTCTCCACCGACGTCGGCGGTGTACGGGAGGCTGTCGGCGACACCGGGCTCGTCGTCCCGCCGCGCGACCCGGCCGCCATGGCCGCGGCCGTGCTTGACCTGCTCGCCGACGCCGGCCGCCGCCGGGCGATGGGGGAGGCGGCACGGCTGCGCGTGATCGAGCAGTTCACCCTGCGCCAGACGATCGACACCTTCCGCGCCATCTACCTCGAACTACCCACGCTCGCACAGCCGTTGGTCCCGGCGCCCGCACTGCCCGAGGACACCCGGGCCGACGCCGGGAGCCTGACCGGATGAGCGGGCCGATGGCGCTCGAACCGGGCGGAACGGAACAGGACACGCTGGCGCTCCGGCTGGCGGGGACCCCTGTGCGCGGCCGTCGCGGGGACGACCACACGCTCGCCCTCCGGCTGCCCGGACACGGCCCGGACGAGGAGGCGGTCAGCCGGCTCGCCGCCGAACTCGCCGACTGCATCGGTCCGGCCGTCCACCCGTACGAGGTGGCCGCCCTGCTGGAGGCCGAGGGCATGTCCGCCGATCTGATCAGGGAACGGTACGGCCACCCCAGCCTGTTCTCGCTCGCCACCGCCCTGTACGAGCAGGTACCCAGAGCCTTCCCGGAGCCGGCGCGAGCGGCCGACCCCTGGCGCCCCGACCACGTGCGCTGCCTGCTGCGGGGCGTGCTGTTCGCCCTGCCGGGGCTCGCCTACCTGCTCACCGCCCCGCTGTGGCACCCCGGCCGGCACGCCACGGCGCTGATCGTCGCGGGACTCGTCTCCTGGGCGTGGGGGCAGGCGCTCGGCCACCGCGCCCACTTACGGATGGCCGGCGGCCGCCGGGAAGCGGCCCGCACCCTGCTGGCCGGGGCGCCTGTCGGCGCAGCCCTGGCCACGGCCGCCGCCGTACCGTCCGCCGACGGCGGCCCGGTGATCCTGGCGGCGGCGGCACAGTCGCTGTACCTGGCCGCCGCGGGCGTCCTGCTCGTGTTGGCCCGGGAGCGGCCGCTCCTCGCCGCGCTCACCCCGCTGATCGCCGGCGCCGCCGTACTGCCCTGGTGGGAACCCGGCCCCCTGCTGCGGGCCGGGCTCCCCCTGCTGGCTCTGGGGGCGACGCTCGCCGTCACCGGTCACGCCCTGCACCGCGCCCACGCCGCACCGGCCGCACCGGACGGCAGACGGCCCCGCCTGCAGTGGTCGCTGCCCTACGGGCTGTTCGGCCTTGCCGCCGGCCTGCTGGTGCTGCTGGAGGGGCGGCGGGAGCCGTACGCGGTGATCGTGCTGACCGTCAGCATGGGGCCGGCCGAGTGGCTGCTGTACCGCTACCGCGGCCTGTCCGTCGCCGCACTGCGCAGGGCCGCCACCCCCGCCGGATTCCTGCTGCGCTCCGCCGCCGTCCTCGGCCTGTGCCTGCTCGCCTACCTCGTCCCGCTGCTGCCCGCGGCGCTTCTCACCGGTGCCGAACCGGCCGCCCTGCTCCTGCTCGCCGCCACCCTGTGGACCGCGCTGCTCCTGCAGGCGTTCGGGGCCGCCTGGCCGCCGGCCGCGATCTGCCTCACCGCTGCGGGCGCCGCCTGCACGGCAGCGTTCCTGCACCTGCCACCGGGCCCGCTCGCCCTGCCGCTGTGCTGCGGCGCCGCCGCGCTCTGCCTGGTGGCCTGCACACTGCGGCTGCTCGGCCGGCCGGCCCGGCACGCCTGATGCGACCGAGTCGCCGACCACATCCATGCAACCGACCGGAAGGAAACACGAGTTGACCTCCGCACCGCTCGCCGCCGTCACCGGAGCCGAAGGTTTCATCGGCTCCCATCTCACCGAGGCCCTGGTCGCCTCCGGGCACCGGGTCAGAGCCATGGCCCAGTACAACTCCTTCTCCTCCTACGGCTGGCTGGAGACCCTGGCCCCGGACGTCCTCGACCACGTGGAGATCGTTCTCGGCGACGTCCGCGACCCCGGCTCGGTTCGCGGCCTGCTCGAAGGCGCCGACGTCGCCTACCACCTGGCCGCGCTGATCGCGATCCCGTACTCGTACCAGGCGCCGCACAGCTACGTGGAGACCAACGTCACCGGCACCCTCAATGTGCTGGAAGCCGTTCGCGCCCTCGGCACGCCCCGGCTGGTGCACACCTCCACCAGCGAGACCTACGGCACCGCGCAGACCGTGCCGATCACCGAGGACCACCCCATCAACACCCAGTCCCCGTACGCCGCTTCGAAGGCCGGCGGGGACCGGCTGGCCGACAGCTACCATGCCAGCTTCGGCACACCCGTGGTCACCCTGAGGCCGTTCAACACCTTCGGGCCGCGCCAGTCGATGCGCGCGGTCATCCCGACCGTCATCGGTCAGGTCGCGGCAGGGGAGCGCACCCTCACCCTCGGCGACCTGCGCCCCACCCGGGACTTCACCTTCGTCAAGGACACCGCGCAGGCGTTCCTCGCCGTGGGCACCGCGCCCGCCGAGCAGGTCGTCGGACACACCTTCAATGCCGGTACAGGCGGTGAGATCTCCGTCGGCGACCTCGTCGCCCTGATCGGCAAGGTCATGGACACCGCCCTCGACGTCCGCGAAGACGCAGAGCGCATCCGTCCCGCCAACTCCGAGGTGATGAGGCTCGTGGCCGACGCCACCCGGCTGGCCGGGGCCACCGGCTGGCAGCCCGCCCACACCCTCGAACAAGGCCTCGCGCACACCGTGGACTTCTTCCGCGACCCGGCCAACCTGGCCCGCTACAAGACCGGCATCTACAACATCTGACCCCGTCGGGCACGTCCCCCACGTCATGAAGGAGGAGTCCATGCACGCAGTGATCCTGGCGGGAGGCAAGGGCGTCCGGCTGCGGCCCTACACCACCGCGCTGCCCAAGCCGCTCGTCCCCATCGGCGACCAGCACGCCATCCTGGAGATCGTGCTGCGCCAGCTGTCGTCCGCGGGTTTCACCCGCTGCACCATCGCGATAGGTCACCTCGGCGAGATCATCCGCGCTTACGTCGGCGACGGATCCCAGTGGGGCATGGCCGTGGACTACGCCACCGAGGACAGCCCCCTGGGCACCATGGGCCCGTTGCTCACCCTGCGCGACCGGCTGCCCGAGCGGTTCCTGGTCATGAACGGCGACGTGCTCACCGACCTCGACTACGCCGATGTCCTGCGCCGGCACGAGACCGCCGGAGCACCGCTGACCATCGCGACGTACGCCCGCAAGGTGCACATCGACTTCGGTGTGCTGACCACGGACGCGAGCAAGGTCGTCGCCTTCACGGAGAAGCCCAGCATGGACTACCGCGTCTCCATGGGCGTCTACGGCGTCAGCCGCTCGACCCTCGACGGCTACACGCCGGGCCTTCCGCTGGGCTTCGACGAACTGGTCCTGGACCTGCTGGCCGCCGAGAACCCGCCGCACGCCTACGAGTTCGACGGGTACTGGCTGGACATCGGCCGCCCCGACGACTACGACCGGGCGAACGCCGAGTTCACCACCCGCAAGTCGCTTCTGCTCAAGGGAGCCTGAGTACCGCATGCGCATTCTCGTCCTCGGCGGCTCCGGATACCTGGGCCGCCATGTCGCCGAGCGGCTGCGCGCCCTGCACGGCGCGCAGGTCCTCGCTGGCGGCCGCACCTCCGCCGCGGAGTTCCGCGTCGACCTCGCCACGGATCCTCCGGAGCGGCTCGCGAAGACCCTGGCCGCGGCCGCGCCCGATGCCGTGGTCAACTGCGCGGGCGCCACCGGCGGTGACGGGGTGACCCTCGCCGAGGTCAACGCCCGCGGCCCCGCCGTGCTGTGTGCCGCTCTCCGCGAGGCGGCACCCGTCGCCCGCCTGGTACACCTCGGCTCGGCCGCCGAGTACGGACCCGGCGTTCCGGACTCCCCGGTGACCGAGTCGACGCCGGCCAGTCCGGTCACCCCGTACGGAGTGACCAAGCTCGCGGGCACGGTCGCGGTGACCTCCGCCGCCCTGGACGGTGTGGTGCTCCGGGTCGGCAACCCGGTCGGCCCAGGAGCACCCGTCGCGAGCCTGCCCGGCCGCATGGCGGCGCAGCTCTGCGGCGCGGGCAGCGATCCCGAGGCGGTCCTGCGACTCGGTGACCTGTCCGCCCACCGCGACTTCGTGGACGTGCGCGACCTCGCCCGGGCGGTCGCCCTCACGGTCACCACCCCCGGTCCGCTCCCGCCCGTTCTCAACATCGGCGGCGGAACGGCCGTACCGGTACGGGAGCTGGTCCGGGGCCTGGCCCGGCGGGCGGGCTTCCGGGGGCGGCTGGAGGAGAACACGGAACACACGGCCGGCTCCACCCGCTCCGCCCGGGTGTCGTGGCAGTGCTCCGACATCACGGCCGCCGACCGCGCCCTCGGCTGGCGGCCCGTCCACGACCTGGACGACGCGCTCGACGCGCTGTGGGCGGCCACGGCGCGGAACGGGCGGGTGCCATGAGCCTGTTGATACCGCTGTACGTCCACCCGGCCGAGGATCCCGGAGCCTGGCACCGGCTGATCACCGCTGCCGCCCGTACGTACGCGGTCGTCCTGAATCCCGCGAACGGCCCCGGCGCCGGCCCCGATCCGGCCTTCACGGCGGCCGCCGGGGCCCTCCGGGCGGCAGGCGCCCGCCTGCTCGGATACGTGGACACCGACTACGGCGTACGGGGGGCTGCCGAGGTCGTCGAGGACATGCGCCGGCACCAGGAGTGGTACGCGGCCGAGGGCTGTTTCCTGGACCGCGTCACCGCCACCGCGGAGGGCCTGCCGGCCTGCCGGCGCCTGGTCCGGGACCTACGGCGGCTCGGCGCGGGGACCGTCGTCCTGAACCCGGGTGTCCACCCGGCCCCCGGCTATGTCCGGCACGCCGATCTGACCGTCACATTCGAGGGCCACTGGTCCACGTACGTCTCGGCGTTCACCAGACCGGCCTGGACGGCACGCCACCCGTCCGACCGGTTCTGCCACCTGGTCTACGGCGTACCCGAGGCCCTCGTACCCCTCGCCGTACGCACCGCGCACGAACGCGGAGCGGCGGTCTGCGGGCCGGTCACCGGCGAACCGCCCAACCCATGGGCCGAGTTGACCCCGGCGCTGACCGGGACGGAGGGATGAGCGGCGCGGACGATGTGGAAGGCTTCGGGGGTCCCCATCGGTACGACGGAGGAGCACAACCGGCATGGCCGTCATCCACCACACCACCCTCAAGCCGACCAAGCTGGAACTCCTCACGACCTGGCTGCCCACCCGGCCCTGGTACCGCGGCGGTGCGGACGCCCCCGTGCTCGCCAAGCCCGGCGGCTTCCGGCTGGACGACCCGGCGGGCGAGGTCGGGATCGAGTTCATGGTGGCCACCGACAGCTCCACCCCCGAGCCGACCGCCTACCTGATCCCGCTCACCTATCGGGGTGCTCCGCTGGAGGGGGCGGAACACGCGCTCATCGGCACGATGGAGCACGGCGTGCTGGGCAAACGCTGGGCCTACGACGGCTGCCACGACCCGGTCCTGGTCACCGAACTGCTGTCCCTGATCGAGGGCAGGGCGCAGCCGATGGCCCAGAGCGTCACCGGCACACCCGACCGTGAGGTGACCCGCTCCTACACGGGCGAGCCGTTCTCCCCGCAGGACCTCACCCCTGGGCCCACCGACGACGAGCACGGCACCCACCTGCCCGCACCGCACGGCACGACCCTCCACATCCACCGCGTCCTGAAGCCCGTGCCCCAGAACCCGCCGCTGCCTCCGCAGGGAGCGCTCGGCCATGTCGCGGGCGGCTGGCGGGGACCGGGTGAGACGCGTGTCCGGGCGGTCTTCATGGACCTGGACGCCAACGCCCATGCCGGGTGAGCCGATGCGCCGATGAATTGGCCGCCCCGATCCGCTTCCGTAGGCGCTCCTCGTCGTGACTGCCGCAGCGGGCTTCCTCGACCCGGTGGCTGCTTGGCCCTTTCGGCCTCGCGGTCCTGAACCCCACCGCACCCCATCGCGGCATCAGGAGCACCGACACCCACTTTCCCGAGCCTTCTGGCATGCCCTGGTCAAATCTGTCACTCTTTCGGCAGTCCTCGCCCTGACCCCATGAGGGCGCGGCGCACCTCTCCGTACAGCGATCGCGCAACCCCAACCCCGCGGCCGCCCCCCGGCGCACCCCAGCCGGCCGGCCGGTCATCGAGCAGGCCGGAATCCCGGCCGTCGCAAAGGAGTAGCGTGTGAGATCGACCCCCCACAGGACCCTCGGCGCCGGTGCGCTCACCGTCGCCGCGCTGGTGGCCCTCTCCCTCCCCGTCACCCCCGCCGCCGCCCAGCCGGCCCAGCAACCGGTGGCCGCCGACTGCACTCCGGCGCAGGCGGTCACCAACGGCGGTTTCGAAAGCGGTTCCTCGCCCTGGACCCAGTCCTCGTCCAGCGTGATCACCAGCCGCACCGGCCAGAGCGCCCACGGCGGCTCCTCCTTCGCCTGGCTGGACGGTGTCGGCAGTACGCACACCGACACGCTCGCGCAGAGCGTCACGATCCCGAGCGGTTGCAGCACCGCCACCCTCACCTTCTGGCTGCACATCGACACCACCGAGCGGACCTCGTCCACCGCCTACGACAAGCTGACGGCCAAGATCGGCAGCACCACGCTGGCGACCTACTCGAACCTCGACAAGAACTCGGGGTACGTGCAGAAGTCGTTCGACGTGTCGTCGTTCGCGGGCCAGACCGTGAACCTGGCCTTCACCGGAACCGAGGACTCCAGCCTCCAGACGAGCTTCGTGCTGGACGACATCGCCCTCGACACCTCCGGCGGCACCACCCCGCCGCCCGCGGACTCGACCCGCACCCCCGCCGCGCCCTCCTACACCGTCAGTCTCAGCAGCGACACGAGCGGCACCGTCTGGAACGGGCACGAGAGCGCGTCCTTCACCAATGCCTCCGCCACCCCGCTCAGCGAGGTGTATCTGCGGCTGTGGGACAACTACCACGGCACCTGCTCGGCGATGCCCATCACGGTCACCAACGTCACCGGCGGCACGGCGGGCGACCTCTCCGTGAACTGCACCGCCCTGAAGATCACCCTGCCGGCACCCCTGAACCAGGGGCAGACGGCCACCGTCGGTTTCGACCTGGGCATCACCGTGCCCAGCGGCGCCGACCGGTTCGGCCACGACGGCGCCTTCAGCTTCATCGGCAACGCACTGCCCGTCCTCGCGGTCCGCGACAGCGCGGGCTGGCACCTGGACCCTTACACCAACAACGGCGAGTCGTTCTACTCCCTGGCCGCCGACTTCAAGGTGACCCTCGACCACCCCAGCACCCTGCTGGTCCCGGCCACCGGCACCTCCACCGACACCCCCGGCTCCAGCGGCCGGACCGTCACCACCGCCACCGCCTCCAAGGTCCGTGACTTCGCCTGGGCCGCCGGGCCCTTCAGCAAGATCTCCGGCACCTCGTCCGCCGGCGTCCCGGTGAACGTCTACTCCGTCTCGGGTATCAGTTCCTCCAGCGCCCAGTCGATGCTCAGCACCGCGAAGACCGCTGTGGACGCCCACGCGGCACGCTTCGGCGCCTACCCGTACGGCGAACTGGACGCGGTCATCGACAACAACTACTGGTTCGGCGGCATGGAGTACCCCGGCTTCGTGCTCGACGTGGTCAGCACCACGGCGCTCACCCATGAGATCGGCCACCAGTGGTGGTACGGCATCGTCGGCGACGACGAGTACAACAGCCCGTGGCTGGACGAGGCCTTCACCGACTACGCCACCGACCTGGCCCTCGGCAAGACCGGCAGCAGCTGCTGGAGCAGCGTCTCCTGGGCCTCCAGCGCGGAGAAGATCACCAACTCCATGGCCTACTGGGACGCGCACTCCTCCCGCTACTCCACCGTGGTCTACGGCTACGGCAAGTGCGCCCTGCACGACCTGCGGCGCGTCCTCGGTGACAGCCCCATGGCCAAGCTGCTCAAGGACTATGCGTCCGCGCACTGGTACGGCATTTCGACCACAACCGAATTCAAGGCGGCCGCCCAGGCCGCCACGAGCACGGACCTGACCTCCTTCTGGACCCAGCACCGCATCGACGGCTGACCTCGGACCGGCCGGGTCGTGGGCGGCGCCGCTCCGGGCGCCGCCCACGATCATGCGGGCACGGCCGCCGAGCCACTCGCATGGCCTAAATACCCGCCCGCAATGGCTTCGTCGGGCGGAACCCGGAGTGCGGCGCGGCCCAACCGAGGGTCAGATGGATTCCGTGACAAGGCAAATGGCACTGCACCGCCGCCGCTCACGCCGGTTCTTCACCGGCGTCCTGACCGGCCTCCTGCTGACCCTGTCGATCCCCGCGGCCGCGCCCGCGCCGGCCGATTCCCGGTCCCTGCCCATGCGCGGCAGCGCCTACATGGGCATCGGTGTGCTCACCCACGACGGCGTGGACACCGTCGACGACGACACCGTGTCGGTCCCTCGGGTGACCCAGACCGAAGGCGTGGACGTCGCCAGCTACCAGGGCAACGTCGCCTGGTCGACGCTGTGGAGCAGCGGCGTCAGATGGGCATACACCAAGGCCACGGAGGGGACGTACTACAAGAATCCCTCCTTCGCCCAGCAGTACAACGGCGCCTACGACACCGGCATGATCCGCGGCGCCTACCACTTCGCGACGCCGGACAGCACGGGTGGCGCCGCCCAGGCCGACTACTTCGTCGACCACGGCGGCGGCTGGTCCAAGGACGGCAAGACCCTGCCCGGCGCGCTCGACATCGAGTGGAACCCGTACGGTGACGACTGCTACGGCAAGTCCAAGAGCGGCATGGTCACCTGGGTCCGCGATTTCCTGAACCGCTACAAGAAGCGTACGGGCCGCGACGCCGTCATCTACACCGCCACCAGCTGGTGGACGGCCTGCACCGGCAACTACGCGGGCTTCGGCACGACCAACCCCCTCTGGATCGCCCGGTACGCCTCGGCGGTGGGGACACTGCCGGCCGGCTGGTCGACGCAGACGATGTGGCAGTACACCTCCTCCGGGCCCACGGTCGGGGACCATGACAGGTTCAACGGTGCCGTGGACCGGGTGAAGGCTCTCGCCACCGGCTGACGCTCCGTCGGGAGCGCTCAGCCGGCCACCCAGGTGCCGAGCGCTCTCGCCGGCCGGTCGCTGCGCTCCCGGGAGATCCCCTGCGCCGGCCGTGTGCCGCAGCGCGGGCTCATGGGACCGTCGCAGATCAGGATGCCCCGGTACGGATCCACGTCTCCGCTCAGCGGTGACGGACCGGGCAGTGCCCACTGGGCCGGGGCCCGCAGCGGGTGGTCGAGCAGGTGCTCCACCAGCCAAGGAGTGTGGCCCGCGGGCACCTCCGCCCACCCGTGCGCCCTGGCGATCCTCTTCGTTCTCCACCTGAGGAACCATCGGCCCAACAACCGGTGCACCTGGGCGTCGTGGATCCGGCCACGTGTTCCGGGGGCGTCGCAGAACCCATATGCGGGGTCGCAATAGAACGCGGCTGCTCGCGCTGCTCTCACTGCTCCAGACACGCCGTGACTGGTCCGGCGACGACCTTGCCGAGCGCCTCGACATCACCCCGCGCACGGTGCGCCGCGACATCGAACGGCTGCGGGAACTCGGATACCCGATCCTGACCTGCAAAGGACCAGCCGGCGGCTACCGGCTGGATGCGGGCGCCCATCTGCCACCGCTGCTGTTCGACGACGACCAGGCCGTCGCCCTGGCCCTCGCTCTGCAGAGCGCCGCCACCAGCACCACGATCGGCGAGGACGCAGTTCGCGCCCTGGCCACCATCCGCCAGGTCATGCCTCCGCGCCTGCGCCACCGGATCGACCTGCTCCGCGTCACTGCCCTGCGACCGCCGGAGAACGACAGCGCCGCGCCGGTCGACTCCCAGACCCTCGTGGAGCTGAGCAACGTCATCCACACCCACGTCGAGCTCCGCTTCGACTACGGGCACGACCGCGCCGCCACCGGTGAAGACCCCCGCCGGACGCACCCCCACCACCTGATCACGTGGCGCGGCCGCTGGTACCTCGTGGCCTGGGACCTGGACCGCGAGGACTGGCGGACCTTCCGCGTCGACCGGATCCGTCCCCGCACCCCCACCGGCCCTCGCTTCACCCCGCGCGAAATCCCCGGAGGCGACGTCTCCGCCTTCATCACCAGCCGGTTCCGCGGCAACGACGGCACCCGCACCGACTGGCCCTGCCAGGGCGAAGTCATCCTCGACCTCCCCGCCACCGCCGTCGCCCCCTTCGCCCAGGACGGCACTGTCGAAGCACTATGCCCCGACCGATGCCGCCTCACCCTCGGCTCCTGGTCATGGACCGGCCTGGCCAGCATCCTCGGCCGTTTCGACACCACCATCGAAGTCGTCGGCCCACGCGAACTCAACGACGCGTTCGCCCAGCTCGCCGCCCGCTGTGCCAACGCCGCCCGCAACAGCGCCCGGCCCTGATCCGGGCAAGGATGCGCCCGCGTACGCGACGAGGCGCTGGGACAGCGCCGGCGCGGCCGGGCCGCGATGTGACACCGTTCCCCCGAACCGAGGAGTGTGCACTGGTGTTGATGTCCCTTCCAGTCACATTGCGCCAGCTGGGTCAAGGGCTACGAGACACTCGTCGTCGAGGAGACGCTCACCGGAGCCGCAGAGCCGAGCCCGCACCTGCAGGACCTCGCCTACACCCCGTGCGTGTCTACAGGAACGCGCGAGATCACTCATGCCTTGGAGGCCGCCCACTCCTACCTGGCCACGACGGCGACCGCACGGGCCACACAGTCCGAGCCGGTCGCCACAGCGCCCGACCCCGAGTTCCCAGCCCCCGCCGAAGGGCCACGCCTCATCCGAGTGGACCGTTGGCCAGGAGCCTGGGACTGACGCCAGCAGGCCCGGCGGTCGTCCAGAGATCGACTGGTCACGGCGATGAGAGCGTGAAGTGAGCGGTGCTCAACGACTGCGCTTTCGGGGGAGGTGCCCATTTCGTCGGAGAGAGGGGCAGCTCAGGCGGTGGAGGTGGTCACTGTCAGGGTCGGCGTCGCGCTGAATTCCGCACGATTGCCTGATGGGGGATCACCTAGGGTATGCGGCATGACGCTGCACCTTGTTCAGGTGAACTTCAAGGCCCGGGACGACTCGGCGCTCGGCCAGTTCTGGGCGGAAGCGCTCGGCTGGGGGTCTTCCAGCGAAGGGCCCGGCGTCACCAACCTGGAACCCGTGGGCTTCGACTGGCCGGACCCGTCCGCCGTCTGCATCGATCTCGTCCGCGTCCCGGACCCGGAGACGGTGAAGTACCGCGTGCACATCGAGCTCGCCACCACCTCCGACGCCCATCAGGCGGAGTTGGTCGCGCGTCTGAAGGAGCTCGGGGCGACGCTCGTCGATGTGGGCCAGGGTGACGCGCCGTCGACGGTGATGGCCGACCCGGAAGGCAACGTGTTCAGCGTCCTGGAGCCCCGGGAGCTCTACGGGGACACCGGGCCGATAGCCGCCGTGGTCGTGGACTGCGCCGACCCGCGGGCCATGGTCCGGTTCTGGGGCGAGGCGATCGACTGGACCGTCCACGAGCTGACCGACGACCGCGCCCTGCTGCGCTCCGTCAAGGGCGTCGGGCCGTACCTGGAGTTCCGCCGCACGCCCGACGACGAGGTCGTAGGGAACCGCATCCATCTCGACCTGATGTCCGACCCCGTCGAGGATCAGGCGAGGGAGGTCGCCCGGCTCGAAGGCCTCGGCGCGACGCGGGCCGACGTGGGTCAGGGTGATGTCTCCTGGGTCGTCCTGGCCGACCCGGCGGGCAACGAGTTCTGCGTCCTCGGCCGGGGCTGACGCGGAACTCCGTCCGCTCCCTCACGGCGGTGCGGCAGTGCGCGGCGCCGGGCCCCGTCCTTCCCGGAGGCCAACTCACGACAGACTGACCCACACATACGGCAGGAGAGTCCTCTTTCCGCTGTTGGTGGGTAGCGCCCAGGCTTCTGCGGGCGGTCAGTGCAAGAGGTCTCGGTGAGCAGTCGTTGCAGGACTGGAGGCAGACACCTTCGGCATCGGCTGGCATTGGTGCCTGGCTGTCGCAGAGCAGGGCGAACTGCGCACGCCGGACCCCGGTGTGACGTGCCGCTTTTACTACCGCGGCGACAGCCTCTGACCGCTGCGGGCTCGCCGGGCGGGCCAGGGGCACGCTGGAGAGCGTGAGCGGCGCGCTGATCGTCGTGCACCCGACCTCCCGCACGGGTGACCGGAGAGTCACCGGGGCACTCCCAGGGTCCGCACGAGATCCTCGGCACCGCCTACGGCGATCACGATCTGATGGTGTTCCTCGAACAGCCTGGCGCCAGTGCGTTCCACTGATGAGGCTGCTCCCGTAGGTCAGCGACGTCTGCGGTCCAAGACGCCCTGGATAGGGGTTCCGATCATTGCCCTGCTGGACACGGCGACGTCGTCCCGCACACAACGACCGCCTGTTGCCCGGCATTTGCACTGGTCGAAAACATTCTCGTCGCGTCTCGCAATTCGTTCGGGCGTTCAGTCGCTTCGCTGAGGACGAGGAGCGGTTGGGAGACCTGCTGCACCCACCTCGCTCTGCCGAGGTCCAGTCGTCGGGCTCGATACCGCGCAGGCGCACCCGTTTTCCGGTCCAGAACGATGCCATCCCCTATTTGATCACGCCGCATCGCGCGGGATCCAGACCCTCGCCAATCTCTGAGAGGGTGTGTGACCTGGCACTTAAGGGTTGACAAGGCCGAGTTGGGCCACCTTCGGCGCAGGGACGTCGAACGACAGGCTCAAGGAGGTGATGGGGTGTGCGCGGGTTCGGAGACGGGGCTTTCCCGCACCCCTGTACTTCCGTTGTCCGGTCGTCCGGTCGTGCGGTTGTAGTTCCAGCAGCAGGGGCTTACTTTGTCGCGTCCGGCACGGGTCCGCAGGATCGGCCATCGGAGCGGCTTCTTGAGGTGAACGCCGGTGCGTCACCGGCCCGTCCGGCCGACACGGTGATCGCCAACGGCCGTGCTCGGGTGGGCGACGGCGGAGGCGGAGAGGAGCGTCGCGGCGGCGAGGCTGCCCCAGAGGGCAGCTGGGCCGTGGGGTGCGAGAGCGGTGATGACCGCTGGGGAGGCGGCGAGGCCGAAGCCCGTGGAGAGCTGGAAGCGGGCGAGGGCGCGTCCCAGGCCATGGGCCGGGGCGAGGGCGGTGACGAGCGCGGTGGCGCTGCCTGCATAGATGATCTCGCCGAGGGTGCAGACCACGGACACCGCGGCGACGGCCGGGGCACCCCAGCCGTGTCCCAGGGAGGTGGCCGCGAGGAAGCCGAGGTAGGACGCGGTGAGCACCACGCCGGCGATGGCCAGCACGGACCGGCGGGGGAAGCGGGACATCAGGACGGTGACCGGAACCTGCAGGGTGACCACCAGCACCGTGTTGGCCACAAAGATGGCCGCCGACCACACCGGGGAGGCGTGCATCTGCGTCACCAGGACCAGAGGGAGCGCGATTTCGGGGACGTTGAGGCAGAAGACGTAGATCACGTTGGCGGCCAGCAGCGCGCGCATCCGGGGTGCGGGCTCGTCGTCCCTGTCCTTGTCCGCGGCAACGGACGGATGAGCGTGCACGTGGACCGACCACGCCAAGGCCGCCGCGGCGAGGTAGGCGAACCCGGTGACGACTGCCAGCGCCTGCAATGCGGTGGTGCCGCCCGCCAGGCATGCGGTGGCGAGGAGTGCACCGGCGCCCAGGCCGGCGTTGCGCAGCGCGCGGCTCCCCGCGAGGGCGGCGTCGCGTTCCCGGCCGTGGGCGACCGTGGCCACGAGGGCGGCGTGGGCGGCAGGCCATGCCTGGTTGCCGATGCCGAGGAAGAGCGCCGCTGTCGCGAACAGCCAGACGTTCCCTGCCGGGGTGGCCAGCAGCAGCGCCACGCCCAGCACCCGCACCAGCATCGACGCAGCCACGACGGTGCTGCGTGCGCCCCGGTCCAGCCATCGGCCCACCGTGGGCATGCACACCAGACCCGCGACGACGCCGGCTGTCATTGCGGTGCCGGTGACCGGCGCGGACAGCCTGAGCACCGTCACCCCGTAGAGCAGCAGAAAGGGCCGTAGCAGGCCGGTGCCGAGCGCGTCGACGGCCAGGGCGACGGCGTAGCGGGGGCCTCCGGAGGCACGTAGGAGGGCGCGGGGACGGATGCTGGTGGTGGTTGCCATGGCGCCAACGGTTGTGTCGGGCCGCCGGATGCGGCACGCCGGTTGACGGACATCGTCAACCGACGCCGTCGCCGGCCGTCCGACCAGCGATGATAGGGGGATGACGCTGCGCATCGACATCACCGGGCTACCGGCCGAGCGACTGAGGTTCGCCGCCTCCCCGCTGGCCGAGCTGACCGCGATGTTGCACGTCCTGGCCGAACCCGGGCATCACCCGCGGCTGGCCGTCTGGGCCGGGGACGTCTGGGCCGGGCTGCCGCATGAGCTGGCCGAGCGGCTCAGGGAGGCGGAGTTCCTCTGGCGTTCCTCACGAGCCGATTTCCTGGTCCCCGCCCGGCCTCGGCAGACCCTCGCCGAGGAGTTGGACGATGTGGACCGGATCGACGACGAGACCTATGTGACCGCCGCGCTCACCACCACGTGCGGCAGCAACCGGGTCCTCTTCGCTGCGCCGTCGCCGCTCGCCGACGCGACCGCGCGCGAGCGTGCCCTGGAACTGGCCCAGGCCCGCGGCACACTCCAAGAGGCATTCGCGGAGCGGCTGCTCGCGGACCCGGCCGCGGTGCGGGCGCGTGTGCGTCACACCCTCGAACAGTGCGCCGAGGCGTTCTTCGACGCCGCCTGGACAGGCGTCGCCGTGCAACTGGCCACCGACCTGCGTCTGAAGAACGACCTGCTGAAGCGCCAGGGCATCGGGGCGGCACTCGCCTCGGTCTCCGGCGCGGTCACCCTGGCACCGGACGGCGACTGCATCGTCGTGGACAAGCTGCAGGACAACGCGACCGCCGCCCACGGCACCGGGGTCACCTTCATCCCCAGTGACTTCGGCCGCCCGCACCTGGTGGTGGTCCACGCGCCTGGATGGCAGCCGGTGGTGCAGTACCCCGTGGCCGAGCCGAGTCCGTCAGAGTCGGTGTCGCTGGAAACGGTCACCCTCCGGTTGGAGGCACTCGCACATCCGGTACGACTGCGGCTGCTGCGTACCCTGGCCCGCGGCCCGCACACCACTGGCGAGCTGGCCCACGCCTGGGAACTCTCGGCCCCGGAGGTCTCCCGCCACCTCGCCGTCCTGCGCCGCGCGGGCCTGCTCTCAACCCGGCGGCACGGGCGCTACGTCCACTACACCCTCAACCTGCCCGAGACGACGACGCTGGGCACAGACCTGCTGGCGGCCGTCCTGCGCTGAGCAGCTGCGGTATGCCAGAACGCGGGAGCCGGCCGCCTTCGCACCATCGTCAGACGCGGCAGGTCAGCCGGCAGTACCGGCGCGACCGACCGGCTGCCCGAGGGCAGCCGGACAGCGGGCTGGCTGCACCGGGTCCTCCTGTCCGACCGCGCCGACCAGGGCCTGTCACTCCTCGTCGGCGGCGTGCGGGTCCCGTAACGGGCGCAGGCCGCCGGGCAGGTCGCGGAGCTGGAACGAGTAGCGGCCGTGCATGTTGATGTGATGCCGTACGAACTGCGAGAGGCGGGCGACGTCCTCGCCGCGGACATCAAAGCCGTTCGCGCGCAGCTGGTTCACCGCGGCGTCCATGTAGCTCGTGGTGAAGAGCACCGGGGCGTGGTCGAGGACCAGGCCCAGGGCGCCGATCTGATCCTCCATGACGTCCTGGTAGCGCTGGTAGAGCTGCCTGTGCCTGCTTGCGCAGCTCCCACACATGCCTGGTGGCCACCACCGCCGAGAACGCCGGAGTCCGCAAGACCGAAACCGGCGACCTGCCCGCCCCGGCCGCGAACGCCGCGAAGCTGCGGCCCCGCGCCGTCCGCATTCTGCCCGACGCATGACCCGCACCTACGTCACCGACGAACAGCACGAACGCTGGTACATGGCCGAGTGCTGCCGCTGCCGCCACCGCAGGCACGAGGCCGGCACCTGGCCGGACTACGAGGCCGGGTCCCGGCGCCGCAGCAGCACGGCGCCGCCATCCGGCAACAACTCCTTGAACTGCCCGCCCCCGTCGCCGCGGACGCTCTCGGCTACCACGACAAGACCACCGGCCGGCTCCTCGGAGAGACCGGTGGGACCTGGAGCCGATACACCCCCGGCGACCACACCCGGTCACCACGGAGACTGGATTCCGCAGGAAACTCAGGGCAGTTGAACTACGCCACGGAGTGGCAGGCCAGGTCACTCCGTGCCCTGGCCTGCCACTGCCTCACGAAGCCGTCGGTGTCTGCTCGTGGCTGCCATAGGGCCGCGTGATGATCTCCATGCCGTGCCCGGCCGGATCCATGAAGTACAGGCCGCGCCCACCGTGGTGGTGGTTGATCTCTCCAGGCTGCTTCAGATGCGGATCGGCGTAGTACGTGATCCCGGCCTGCCGGATACGCGCGAAGGCCGCGTCGAACTCCTCGTCAGAAATGAGGAACGCGTAGTGCTGCATGACGATCGACTCCGCCGGGATGGCGGCGAAGTCCAGGGTGACCCCGTTGCCGGTGGCCACGGGAATGAACGGGCCCCACTCGATCCCGACCTCAAGCCCCAGGATGTGCGCCAGGAAATCGGCCGACTTACGGTTGTCCCGGGCATGGATGATGGTGTGATTCAACTCGACTGACATGTGTGGAATGCCTCCGCAAGGCAATCTCACGGGCACCTCCATGCCTCACCCGGCCGGTGACCGACACGCGATGCCGTGCCCATGATCCTAAGCAGCGCCGCCCACGTCGTCGAGAGCGTTCCCCGAACGGACGCCGACCACCACACAGCGTCACCGACGCGCTGGATCGGACCGAGAACCGGCGACAGTCGAAGACGCGAGCCCACCAGCATCAACCCCCGAACCGGACGGCGTCTTCGCCTACAACGACGAATATGCAGCGCTGCTGCTGCGCGCCCTGCAGGACGTGGGGATCGACGCCCCCCGCAGACGACTCCGTCGTCGGCTGTGACGACCTGGTGACCGCTGCCCCGCAGCGGCCGGCCCTGACGACGAACCGGCTGGATCCGCCCTCGGCCGCGCAGGTCGCCCGGGTGGTGCACGCACTGATGGGGAACGGCGCCGCCGAACCCCTGCCCGGCATCGAGCCCGCCCTCGTGCGCCGCCGGTCCGCCTGACCGCCCGGCGCGGCATTCGGCATACCGCCGGCCGGACGGTGACGACGGGTCAGGCGGTCAGGTGACGCCGCAGGAAGTCGACGCTCTCCGCGACCACGGCGGGCACTTCGGCGGATCCCAGGAAGATGTGGTCGGCTCCTTCGACGGCGCGCAGCGTCACGTCGGTGCCGGTACGCGTGAGTGCCCGGGCCAGCACCTCGCTCTGGCTGAACGGGACCACCCGGTCGTCCCGGCCGTGGATCAGCAGGAACGGTGGCGGGGTCGCTCCTGCCGCATACGTCACCGGACTTGCGACGCGGGCCCGTTCCCGACGGTCCTCCTCCGTTCCGCCGAGCAGGGCCGGCAGTGGATCGGGGTACGGCGGCCCGCCCGGAACGGGCGGCAGGGTGGGCTGCGAGAGCAGCGACTCGATCTCCGAGACGCCGTACCAGTCGACCACCGCCCGCACACTGCTGTCCTCGTCCGGCACGCCCTCCCGTCCTTCGAGGGAAGCTCCATGGGCGTGCGTGCGGACCAGTCCCGCGAGTGCCGCCAGGTGGCCGCCCGCCGACTCGCCCCAGACGCCGATCCGCTCCGGGGCGATGCCGAAGTGACCGGAGTGCCGCCGTACGTACCGGATGGCCGCCTTGACGTCGTGCAACTGGGCGGGGAAGGGCGCTTCGAGGCTGTGCCGGTAGTCGACGCTCACCAGGGCCAGGCCCGCGCCGAGGACCGCTCCGTGCAGCAGCTCCACGGGCACGGTCGGCGGCGGATAGCGCCGGTCGCCCTCCAGCCAGCCCCCTCCGTGGATCCAGACGACCGCCGCCACGGCTCCCTGTGCGGCCGGTACGTGCACGTCCAGCAGGCGCGGGCGATAGCCCGGTGTCCGGGCGTAGGTCACGCCGTGGAAGCGCCGTACGCCATCGGTGTCGACGAGGGGCGGGACGGGAGCGAGGAACGGGGGCGGTGGCCAGCCCGTGTCGATCGGGGCGGGCGCGGTTGAGGTCATGTCCGGGGCCTTCCGTGTTCAGCCGGAGCGACTGCTCGGGTCTCGTGCTGGCTGGATGTTACACGTGTAACTAATGTCTGGCGAGAGGACGCGCGCGCGTCCTGGAGTACGGCCGGGATCCCGCTGACCGCGGTCCGTGCCGCAGCGCTCGAAAGCCGGTCGGCTCGGGGTCGCCGTCCCCTTGGGCGGCGGTAACCTGCAGAACTCGAAGACCTCGGGGGTGATGAGCACACGCTGTCCGGCCTCGGCGTCCTCGTGCGGGTGATGGATCACGCCGAAGCCGTTGCCCGGGTCGAACCGTGGCACCCTCCCCACAGCCTGTCGGACCATCGGCCGGTTCACCCGAAGCCGTTGCCGGTGGCGCCGTTCACGACGTCATCACGCGCCATGTCGCCGCCGGCCCGGCCGCGTACAGGAGAGCCCCGACCGGCAGTCCGCACCACAGCCGGCCCCCGCGCCACCGGGCCGCGACGGCGAGGGTGGCCCCCACCGCGCAGGCCACTCCCGCCCACGGCAGACCCCACATCGCCGGCATTCCGTTGCCCGTGCAGCGGAACGCGGGGTTCTGCGCCGAGCAGTTGTCCGTGGCGAAGATCGAGATGTAGAAGGCGAACGCGTTCAGCAGCGCTCCGCATCCGGCCGGCAGGCCGACCACGACCAGGTAGGCGGTGGGCCACCGTCCCGGTCCGGTGACGCTCGCTCCGTACACACCGGTGTTCATGATGCCCGCCTCGACCGTGTCGCCCCGTCAGGACGCCACGGTAGGAGCCGCCGGCGGGCGGGGCCTGAGCGCGCGTACTCAGGTCGCCCGTCCCGGCTGCTCACCCGGCAGCCGTCGGCCGCCTTCGCGGTCCGGTGCCCGGCAGGTCAGCCCCCGGTGACGTCGACGTAGTCACCGGTGGCGTCGGCCGGTCCGGTCGTGCCCGTCCCCGCGAAGCTCCAGCGCCAGTAGCCGTCCACGGTGGCCTTGGCCGTGGTCTTCAGCGCGCCGCCGGCTCCGCTGGTCACCGTCTTCATGGTGCTGTACGCGGTGGTGCCGGCCTTGCGGAACTGCAGTTTGACGGCCTGGCCCGCGTAGCCGCCGTAGGTGCCGTTGTCCCAGTTGGCGCGGGTCAGCGCACCCTTGACAGTGATGGTCTTGCCCGCGGCCACCGGCTCGGGGGAGGCGTCTGCGGACAGCTTGGCGGCACGCTTCATCGAGAAGGTGCCCGCGCTGTCCTTCTGGATGAAGTCGAAGTCGTAGGCGTCCACGGAGGTCCAGACGTGCCAGGTGCCGGCGGTGGAGTTGGTGTGGGGCGTACGGGGGCCGATCGTGATGTCGGTGGTGCAGACGGAGGTGGTTTCGCTGCCGGGGGCGGGGGAGCAGGACATCGGAGTGTCGGATCCGGGCCCCGCGTGGCCGTCGGGGTTGTCGAACGAGCCGTGATAGACCCACCCGTAGGCGTCCTTGATTCCCGAGTTGTCGCTCGCGGTGATGCTGAGCGTGAACTTCTTCGTTCCGGTGGCGCCGACCACGACCGGCTTGCCGCCGTTGACGACGACCCGGACGATCTGGGTGTCGCCCTGGCCGGCGTCGGCGTCGGCGGTCGTGACGGCGAGGGCGGACAGGACCAGCCCGCCCGACAGGGCGATGACGGCAGAGCGTATGAACATGAGTCCCCCGAGAGTCAAGAGTTGACCGTTGTGCGCCCGGGTTCGGGGCAGCAGCCGTAGTCGAACGCATGCATGATAATGCCCCGATGCGGCCGCAGCCCCGTCTCAGAACGCCGGAGTCGGCAGCAGCCGCGGCTCGATGCGCTCCTCCACCGTGCGCTCGCCCTGCCGGGAGACCATGTACGCACCCTTGCCGGGCAGTTCCGCCACGGCTTCGACCAGTCGGGTGCCCCGGTAGACCAGGCCGACCCCGTCGTCGGTGCAGTGGGTCGTCGGGAGGGTGCCGTCCGCGACCAGGCGGTGGATGAGCGGGCGCCGGCCCGTGTCGGAGTCGTAGTGCACGCCGTTGCCGTACGGCAGCAGGCCGAGGCCGTTGGTGACCGGGCGCAGCTCGGGTCCGAAGGAGTCCGTCGTGCCGCCCCGGAACCAGCAGATGGAGCCCGCGCTCACTCCGGCGAGCACCACGCCCGCCTGCCAGGCACGGCGCATGACGGCGTCCAGGTCGTGCACCCGCCACACGGCGAGGAGATTGGCCACCGAGCCGCCCATCACCCAGACCACGTCGTGCCCGAGGACCGTGCCCTCGATGTCGTCGATGTTCGGCATGGGGAACAGCTGCAGCGGGGTGAGGTCGAAGCCCGCCACCCGGGCCGCCTCGGAGACTCGCGCCGTGACGTGTTCCGCGTCCCCGACGGCGGTGCCGACGTACAGGATCCGGGGGCGCCTGCCGTGGACGCCGGAGAGGTCGACCGCGTGGTGGACCAGCGCGTCGAAGAGCAATCTGGTGCGTCCGCCCACCCGGTGCCCTCCGGACGTGGCGAGGATGGTCGGTTCCGGTGCCGTCACGCGTGTGATCGTATCGCGGTGACTCCCGTGGCGGCCTCGGCCGGTGGCGGGGGTGAGGCGGCTCCGGCGAACGTCTCCGGACCGGCGGGATGCGCAGCCGAACGGTCCGGCACGGGCGGGTCGTCGGGTCGGCCGCGAGCCCCGGCGCCCGCTCGGTGGGCGCCGGGGCTCGCGGGTGCCGGTCGTCAGCCCTGGCTGCAGTAGTCGACCCAGCGGTGCGAGGAGACGTTGTTGTTGAGGCTGTCGCCGAAGCCCGGCTTCCCGGAGTCGTAGGTGAAGTGGTACCGGCCGGTGGTGAGGTCGGGCCAGCGGTCACCCTGGCTGATGCAGGCGTGCGCGCCTGTGGCGTTGAGACCCCAGTACAGGTCGACGGCGTCGTTGCCGCCCGCGTAGCCGTTGTTCCAGATGTCGGAGACCAGGTTGCGGCACGAGCCCCAGCTGTCGGCGTTGCCCAGCCAGGAGCAGGTGTTCCCGCCGCCGTTCGGCTGGGTGTACACGTGCAGACGCCCGTCGGCGGCCGCGAGGCGGGGCGCCTTGGCCGGCTGCCCGCCCGACTCCGCCGCACTGGCGCTGGACAGCGGGGCGACGAGCACGGTGAGGGCCGCGGCAGCGGCGGCGACGGTGAAGGCACGCTTGATGGACATGGGTCTCCCTCGTTCTGTGATGGGTGGGGTGGTGCGCCGCGGCTCGCCGGCCGCGGTGGTCGGTGTGGAGAGGCCGGGGCTCAGCCGGCGCGCGCGATGACCTCGCGGGCGCGGGGCAGCGCCTCGCGGGCCAGGCGCGCACGGTCGGCGGTCTCCCTGGGGTGGCGCCGGGCCAGCTGGGAGCGGTACTTGGCGTCGAGTGACTTGGCCGTGGAGGCCAGCCCCGTGGACTGGGCGCAGGTCGCCTCGGCGGTGGCCTGGCGGACCTCCTTGCCGTGCGGCCATTCCCGTTCCGGTGCGGTGGCGGCGGTGCGCGCCTCGGCCGGGCTGCCGTAGGAGTAGCCCTTGCCGCGCATGCAGTGCGCCCACGCCCCGGTGGCCGCCCGGTACCGCTTGTCCTGCAACACGAGGCCGATGCGCAGCCCGGCCAGGCTGCTGGTGACACGGGTGGCCCGGAACCAGGACGACAGGTCCTGGTACAGCCGCCGTTCCGCGTCGGCGACACACCCCTGGTCGCTGTGCGTGACCAGCTGACCGGTCGGCAGTCGGGCGGTGAGTCCGCTCGGCCGGGGCCCGTTGATGGCGCTCAGCAGCACGGTTCTGCGGTCGGCCGGCTGCGACCGGAAGTACCGCTGGTTGGGATCCCGCACGACCTCCGCCGCACGCTTACGATGCAGGTCGTTGCCGTAGCCGTGCGTCGTGGCCCAGCGCACGTCGTCCATGACGTAGGGGAAGCGGTGCGACGAGTCGTCGGGCTCGCGGTCCTCGATCCAGTACTTGTATCCCTGCTTCTCCATGCACCTCTTGATGAGCAGCTGCTCCGCCAGGTGAAGCGTGCCCTCCGCGTCGCCCGGCGCCCGTCGGACCTGGCCGGCGGGACGGTCGGGCGCGGACCCGTGGTCCGAGGCGGAGCAGCCCGCGAGGGTGGCCGCGGCGACGCAGGCGAGCGCGGTCAGTCGGCGGGCGGTCGGTCTCGTTCCTGAGGTCTTCACGGAGCACTTCCTCGGTCGGCGGTGCGGCACCCGGGAGACCGTTGGGAGAGCTGCGGAATATGAGCAACTACCGTGTGACGCACGCCACATGAGGTGACGGGCGGGTCGGGCGATGTCCCCCTTGCCGCCTGTCGGTGCAGCCGTGCAGCCGTGCAGCGG
This sequence comes from Streptomyces sp. NPDC101151, assembly GCF_044768335.1. Taxonomy (NCBI): domain Bacteria; kingdom Bacillati; phylum Actinomycetota; class Actinomycetes; order Kitasatosporales; family Streptomycetaceae; genus Streptomyces; species Streptomyces sp. NPDC101151. Next base: position 33,656 of record NZ_JBIWPP010000009.1, read on the forward strand.
GTGCAGCCGTGCTGTGTGAGCGGACGCGCGCTCTAGAACGACGGGCCCGCGAACGGGGGCAGCTGCCGGAAGTGCTCGTGGAGGGTGACCGTCGGGGTGATGCGGTTCAGCGCTGCCCGCACCAGAGTGAGGGGGTGGTCGGGGAACTGGGCGTCCCACTGCTCGTCGTCGCCCACGTGGCACGGCAATCCGCCGAACTGCCCGCCGGCGGAGTACGGGTGGGGGCGGAAGTAGGCCTCCGGCCCCACCTGGGCCATCACCGTGGCCTCGCGCATACCGGTCAACGCGCCCTCTGCGGCCTGCACCTTGAGAACGGTGCTGCATCCCGCCTTCGGCACGGTCCACGAGCCGAGGAACACCTGACCGTGCGGTCCGCCCGGCCGCGGCACTTTCACCAGCTGACGGACCGCCGGAACGTCATGCAGGGTTCCCGGCACCGCCTCGATGAGCCCGCCGCCGGCCGCGCCCACGCCCGCCGCGAGTGCGGTCCGCAAGCGGTCGAATTCGTGCAACGGGGCGGGCAGATCGGGGCGGAGGGGAAAGAAGTGGACCGACAGCACGACACCCGCCGTGTCCGTCCACACGCCGGGCTCGCGTTCGGTGAAGCCGGTCAGATCGAGGCCGGTGATGGGAGTCATGTCGATCATCATGCCGGGCGAGGGGCATCCGCCGGCCGCCAGGGGTCAGTCGTCTCCCTCCTCGAAGCTCTCGATGTCCTCGATGCCCTCGAACGCGGCGAACTCGACGGGGTCGTCGTCCTCGTCCAGGACACACAGGCCGATCGTGCTGAGCCGGCCGCGCTGCCAGGCCAGGAGCGTGTCGATCAACCCCAGTTCCAACGGCGGCCCCTGGTCCGCATGCCGGGGCCAGAACACGAGGGGCCACTCGTCGGGCCGGTCGCCCTCGGTGAGCCAGCCCAGGTAGTCGCCGTCGATGGAGTCGGCGAAGGGCAGGAATCCGCCGGGCGAAGGGAACGTGGCGAGGGGATACCACTGCGGGTGGCCGGACCGCAGCGACTCGTAGGCCTCGAGCGTCTCGTCGACGAAGGCGGTGAAGCGCGGTGCCGTGGTCCGCAGCGGTTCCGGGAAGCGCAGCCAGCCGCTCCAGCAACCGCTGCCGTAGGTCTCCATCAGCCGCACATACTCCGCGGGCAGTGGTGTGCCCAACTGCTCGAACAGCCCCTCCCAGCTGCCGTCGCCGAGGCGTGGTCCGGCCGGCGGGGGAGTCAGCAGGCGCAGGGCGTCCAGGCCCGTACCGGTCTCCAGGGCGATCCGGCGCTCGGCCTCGGTCAGCCGGGGTGCGGCGGGCGCGGGCGGGGTCCATCGCCCGGCGGTGTCCAGGAAGGCGGTGCGTGCGAAGGTGCCGGGCAAGGGGCCCATCAACGGGCCCGGCGGGGAGGGGAGTTCCCAGGTGTCGCGGACGGTGTGGCGCAGGTAGCCGGTGAGCGTGAGGTCGTACCGGTGCCAGGGGAGCAACCCGCTGCCGGGCACGGGCCCCTGGTGGGTGACGACCACCGTCCACTCGTCGGGGTCGTCGGACACCGAGGTGTCCCAGAACAGTGTGTCACCGCCCCGGCCGCAGCCCCAGGCCAGCAGCCCGCCCGGCGCCGGGTGCAGCGACGGCCGCTCGTCCTCCGGCAGGCCCCGCGCCTCGATCCGGGCCTCCCGGTGCGTGGCCCACAGCCACTTGCCGTAGTCGAACCTCCCCGGCTGCACGCACGGCACATGGATCCAGAGGAACTCCCCGAAGTCCACCGGCCCGTACCGGTCGGCCAGCAGCTTGTAGTCCGCGGGCAGCCGCGTCCCCAGCCACTCCTCCACGGCCGCCCAGTCGACGGGGACGGGCGCGGGCGGGCGTTCGGCGTCCGGCTCGGCGAACTCGGCCAGGTCCACGGTCACGTGCTTCCCTTCGGGTGATCATCGGATGGGCCGGATTCTGCCACCGGCGGTCACCGGGGCCGCCGCCAGGCAGACTTCGCGCCGATTCGATCCGTTCGCCGCAGGGGCCCCGCCTCGCGGTCGGCTTCCGCGCCTGGCTCACGGTACGGTCGGCTCCATGGCTGACCCGCGGCTGACCACCTCCTCCTTCCTCGTGCTCGGCATCATCGACAAGTTGGGCGAGGCCAGCGCCTACGACGTGAAGGTGGAAGCCGGCCGCACCGTCGCCCCCTTCTGGTCGGTGCCGCACGCGCAGGTGTACGCGCAGTGCGACCGCCTGCTGGCGGCCGGACTGCTGATCCAGGTGCGCCGGGAGAGCGGACGCAACCGCCGGGTGCTGACGCTGACCGACCAGGGGCGGCGAGCCCTGGGACAGTGGCTCGCCGACCCCGAGTTCGTCCCCGTGGAGGCCCGTGAGCGCGGCATCCTGAAGCTGTGGTTCGGGGCCCGCCCGGAACTGCTCGCCCCCGTCCAGCTCGCCGAACACGAAGGCACCTTGGGCGAGTACGAGCAACTGGCAGAAGACGTGGGCGAGTTGCTGACCGCCGGCCAGCGGGAGGCGCTGGAGTTCGGTATCCGCTACGAGCGGATGATGGTGGACTTCTGGGACTGGGTCCGGCAGCGGGGCGAACGCGCACCGGGCCGTTGACCGTGCGTCGGGCCGTGGTCGGCCGTACATCGGGCTGACGGACCGTTGACCTTCGCGACAACCGGCTCTACCGTCGGTAACCCTTCAATAGTCCAGAAGAGACTATGGCGGTTGGTCCGGGGCCGCCCGAGAGCAGGGAGTCGCCGTGCGTCCTTGGACGAACACCACCTGGCGCCGTGTCGCCACCGTCACCGTGACCGCCGTGTGCGTGGGCTACGCGCCCATCGCGATGACCGAGCTGTGGCCCTACGCCCGCCCCGGCGCCCCCGCGTTCGGGGAGTCGCTCCTTGCGCACGCGGTCTCGCCCGGCTATGTCGCCGACGCCCTCGCGACCCGCATCGCGCCCTACCGGCACAGCCTGGTCCCGATGATCGTGCACTCCGTCCTCGGCGGACTGCTCATGCTGCTGGGCCCCGCACAGCTGCTGACCGCGGCGCGCCGACGCAGCCGTCTGCACCGCGCCCTCGGGATCCTGTTCGCGGTCACCGTGTACGCCTCGATGGCCGGCGCCGGTCTCTATCTCGCCCGGACCGCGCCCCGGGACGCCTTCAGCGGCGCCGCCTTCTGGATCGTCCTCGCCACGATCCTGGTCGGCACCGTCCTGAGCGTCACCTTCGGCATCTTCGCGGCCGTCGCCGGCTTCCCCGACCTGCACCAGCGCTGGATGCTCCTGTGCTACGGCTTTCTGCTCACCGCGCCGCTGCTGCGGCTGGAGTGGGGCGCCCTGCCGGCCGTGCTGCCCGGGCTGCCGATGACGGAGATCAACCGGGTGGCCATCATGCACCTCGGGTCCCTCGTCGTGTTCGGCGCGCTGCTCGCCTCGCGCGCCCGGGACCGCCGGGACACCGTCGAGGGCCTCGGCCGCTCCTGGGCGCCGCTGCCCGTGACCGCCGCCGCACACCTGGCCGCGGCGGCCGCCCTGGGCTGGCTCGGGCACGCGTTCTCCGGGTACGGCACGGCCGGGCGCCGGCTGCTGGCCGCCTACCTGGTGCCGTACGCCGTGGCACACGCGGTGATGGCCCTCGGCGCCCGGCGAGCCGCCCGGCAGGACCGGCCCTGGGCCCGCGAGGAGTGGCGGATCCATCTGACCGGGCTGTGCCTGGCGCCCGTGCTGTCGGCCGGGGCGGTCGTGGTCTTCTCCCACACGCCGGGACTCGACCGGTTCACCGCGCTGACGGCGGGCGTCGCCATCGGCTGCGGGCTCACCGCCTTCGGTGCCACCCAGGTGGTGAGCCTGCGCCTGATGTACGCCCGTGAAGTCCGCCGACGCTCCGCACCGGCGCCGCTGCCCGTCGCGCGGCCGACGACTCCGGTGTCGTAAGGAGCACCCCGAGTCCCGTCCTCAGCGCGTCCCCGTCCCCGTCCGCGTCCCCGTCCCCGTCCCCCCGGAAACGGAACCCTCCCATGGCAGAATCCGCCGGACCGGCCCGCACCGCCGCGCCGGAACCCGAATCGGGCAGGCCGCTGTCGGCCGGGGTCGCCCTCCTGGCCACCGCGGTCGCAGTGATCAACCTTCTCGTCGGCGGCGCTCTCACGGCCGTCGCCCTCACCGGGCATGTCCTCGGCGCCTGGCCCTCGCCGGACCCGCTGAACCCGGGGCTGATCGGCGCGGGCATGCTGGGCACCGCCCCGGCGCTGTTCGGCCTCTCCCGCACCCGTACCTGGGAGCAGGCCCGCACTCTCGTCCTGCCGCTCGTCGTGGTCCTGGCCGGTCTCTTCGCGGTCAGCCTGGTCAACGCCGGCCGGCTGTACCTCGCTCACGGCGGCCCGATCGTCTCCGTGCTGTTCAGCCTCGGCTGGCTGTTCGTGCTGGGGCTGCTGTGCGTGGCGGCGGTCATCTGCCTCGCCGGGCAACTCCTCGGCCGGTCCGGACCTGCCGTCCCGCGCACCGCACCGCTGCCCGGCTGGTCGAAGCCGCCCCTCGCCGTCCTCGGCTCGTCCTGGCTGGGCATCGGCACCGGACTGCTGCTCCGCCCCGCCTTCTGGGCCGACTTCGTGCCCTGGCAGACCGATCGCGCAGACGCCCAGGCCCTCGGCGTCTGGGCCCTCGCCCTCGGGGTGGGGGTGCTGGGCTCCCTCGCCGAGGACGACCTCGACCGCACCCGCCCCGCCCTGCTGTCCCTGCCCGGCACGGCCTTCGCCATGACGGTCGTCCTGGCCGCGCGCGCCCCGCACGTCGACTGGTCCTCCGGGCCCGGACTGAGCCTGATCGGCATGGTGGCCGGCCTGCTGGCCGCCGGGGTGAGCGGCCGTCTCCTGCTCAGGGGCGGTGCCGCCGGTGAGGCCATGCGGAGCACTGGCTGAGGGCTGTCCCGTAGTCACCGGTTGCTCAGCGCGCGGCGTCGGATGCGGTGCATCGCGAGGCGGAGGGTCGTCCTCGTACTGGGCGTATTCCGGCGATCCGACAACGCGGCGAGGTGCCGTAGCTGTCGCGTCCTGCGCCCGTCGGGGACTACGGGGCAGCCCTTAGGATCGAGGCGTGCTGCACGTGGAAATCGTCGAGTTGCTGGTCTCTCCGGTGCACCGGCTCGTCGGTCGTCCGGGCGACGGCCCGCCCGAGCTGCCGTGCGCCGACCTGGTGACGACGGCCGAGATCCGCGCGGGACTGGGCATCGTCGGTGACCGCTACTTCAACCGGCCCGCCCACCGCAATGCGTCGATCACCCTCATGGCCGTCGAACGCCTGCCGAAGCAGAGCCCGGCCGAAGCCGGTCTGCTGCACACGCGGCGCAACGTTCTGCTCCGCGGCGTGGACGTCGACGCGTACATCGGGGCGACGGTCTTTCTCGACTGCGGCACCGGGCCCGTGGACCTGGAGGTACGCAGAGCGGCCAGGCCCTGCGCGTGGATGGACACCACGCTGGGGCCCGGAGCCCAGCGGGCGTTGCGCGGCGGCGGGGGAGTCCGCTGCCGTCCGCTGACCGACGGGATCCTCACCGTGGGACCCGCCGAGTTCGGGGTGCGGGAGGCACCGCAGGTGCCGCGGGACGGCGCAACCGTGGGATCCGCCGAGCCCGGGGTGCGGGAGACTCCACGGGCATAGCGGGACGGCGCACGGCAGATGAGTACGACGACTCAGGCGCTCGCCCCGGAGATCATGAAAGCTGAGGGCATGACAACGCGCTCACCGATCGCTCCGGTTCCGTACCCGACCCACGCACCGCGGCCCGCACCGTCACGGCCGCGCCGCCGGCTGCTCGTGGGCGCGGCGGCCCTGATCGTCGTCGCCGCGTGCGGCGCGGTCGCCGTCTGGTGGCCCGAGGGTGCGGAGAACGGCCCGCTGGCCGGCCGTCCCCGGGTCACCGACACGCGCGCCGGACTCTCCTACGCCGTGCCGGACGGCTGGAAGCACGACTCGGCCAAGGACAAGGATCTGATCGGCGCCTTCTCCTCGCAGATGAGCAGGACCGCGGGCGCCTCCTCGTCGGGCGGCGCCACCGTACTGGCCGGCCGGGCCGGTCGGCCCGTGCCGCGCGCCGAGCTGGGCCGGGCGACCGAGAGCGCCGCCCGCTCCAACGCCGAGTTCTTCTACCCCGACCGGCCGGCCACCCTGGAGAAGTCGCACGCCACCGAACTCGACGGCCGGCCCGCGCAGACGGCCGTCCTGCGCATCCGGAACGGTGACGACGGCACCGCCCGCCTGGAGATGACCCTGGTGACGGTCGACGGCGAACGCACGGCGTTCCTTCTGGGGATCAACACGGACGCGGCCGACGCGAAGGTCACGGCGGACATCCATGCGGTCGTGGCCGACGCCACGGTCGGCTGACGGCATCGGCATCGGCGCCGGAACGGTCACCGGCTCACCGGGTGGGTGAGCCCCGGACCGTGCCCGCACTGCGTAGTGCCCGAGAGCAGCGGCTCGGGGCATGCGGAGTCGGCAGCACCCGGCTCACCCCAGCCTCGGCGGCTGCCAGTCGGCGTGTCGCAGGATGCTCCGGACCGTCGCCCGGGACGGGGCGAGCCGCAGCGCGGTGTTGCGCAGGGCGACGGCCACCGGATGGGACAGCTGTTGGCCCATCCGGCCGGCCTGCCGGGCCGCTCGGGCCACCGACTGCGCGCGCGGGCGGCGCTCGGCGTCGTACCGGGCCAGCGCCGATGCGACCGTGGGCGCGCCGGACAGCGCCGCGGCCAGCGTGGCGGCATCCTCCAGGGCCTGGCAGGCGCCCTGGCCGAGATGCGGGGTCATGGCATGGGCCGCGTCGCCGAGGAACGCGATCCGGTCGGCGACGAAGGTGGGCAGGGGAGTCACCAACTCGTGGATGTCATGGTGCAGTACGGCCTCGGGGCGGGTCGCCTCCAGGAGTGCCGGGATGGGTTCGTGCCATCCGCTGAACCGGTGGCGCAGCCCGCCGAGCGGGTCCGCGTGGCGCACACCGGCCGGGGAGTTGAGCACCGCGTGCCACTCGGCGCGCCCGTCGGCGAAGGCGATGTGCCCGAACTCCGCGCCCTGTCCCCAGGTCAGCTCGAAGTCGGTGCTCAGCTCCATCGGATGCTCGGTGATGGCGCGCAGGACCGTCGAGCCGCTGTAGACGGGGCCGGGATGGTCCGGGAACACCTGGCCGCGGAGCCGGCTGCCCACGCCGTCGGCCGCGACGACCAGATCCGCTTCCAGGATCCCCTCGGCGGCCGGGACCGCGACCCGGTCGGGAGCCGAGCGGTCGACCGACGGTACGGACACGCCCACGAGCAGGTGCTCCGGAGGCAGCGCAGCGCGCAGCAGGGCGTGCAGCGTGGCTCGCGGGATGCCGACGACGGGCGTGCCCAGCTCGTGCGCGAGCGCGGCTCCGTCCATGCGTGCCAGCAGGCCGCCCGAGGGGGTGCGGGTGCCCCCGGTGTACTGCGGCCGGGCCGCCGCACGCACCGCCGCGCCGACGCCGAGCGCGTCCAGCGCGCGGAGCCCGTTGGCGTGCAGGGAGATGCCCGCACCCGCGTCGGCCAGGGTGGCGGCGCGTTCGAGGACCGTCACCTCCCAGCCGATCCGGCGCAGGCCGATCGCCGCGGCAAGCCCCCCGATGCCGCCCCCGACCACCACCGCGGCCCCACTCATGCCGACCCCCTCCGCAAGCACATTCCTTCTACAGATGTAGAAGGAGGGTACCCGGGCTCTCTACAGGTGTAGAAGCGGGGTGTAGAAAGAAGATGTGCAGAAAGAAGGGGTGCCGATCGATCGACGTACTCTCCTCGCCGACGCGGCCATCGGCGTGCTCGCCGACGCCGGAATGCGCGGACTGACCCACCGTGCCGTGGACCGCGCGGCCGGCCTTCCGTCCGGCACCACCTCTGCCTACTACCGCACCCGCCAGGCACTGCTCATCGCACTCGTCCGGCGTCTGGTGGCACTCGACCAGGCGGAACTGGAGGAGATCGGCGGCAGGACACCGCCTCTGCGGAACGCGAGCGAGCTGACGGCGGGCCTCGTGGCCTTCACGGAGCACAGGCTCGCGGGGGAGGGGCGGAGGCGCTCCCTCGCGCGTTATGCGTGCGCCATCGAGAGCGTGCACCACCCGGAGCTGTGCGAGATTCTGGTGCCGCGCGAGAACCTCGCCCGGCAGGCCGTGCGGGATTTCCTGGCCGCACGGGGGGTGGCGGATGTCGAGGAACGGACGGTCACCCTGCTGACCTGCGTGGACGGATTGGTCTTCGACCGGCTGGTGAACGGCGGGAGCGTGAGCGGACAGGAGATCCACGGCTTGGTGGCGGCGGCCCTGCGCTGAGCCGTACGACGACGGCGGCGTCGCCTCCCAGGGCCGGGGGGGCGACGCCGCACATAAAAAACCGTGCCGGGACCTCAGAACCCCCACCCCGTTAACTGGATGATTCCCGCGAGGCCGT